>NZ_JASOLS010000060.1:0-495 GCF_030215295.1 Corynebacterium sp. UMB6689
GGGGTTATGCCGGTGGTTATGGTCGCGTCTGCGTCTACCTGTGTGGCTAGTGGTGCGGTAGTGGGGTGATCTACTAGTGGGCGGATAGAACCTAACTGGGTTTTGGTGCCCTCGTAAAGTTCGTGACGGATACGCCCGTTACCATTTTCGTCTAAGTAGTGGGTTTCGAGGTGCCGCCAATAAGTGGTTGGCCCTGAACCGATCGTAGGGTTGGGATCTTCCAGGTCGTAACAGAAAATGACCTGTTTTAGTTCTCCCCATGAGAAGTAGGGGATTGCTTGATCCGCGTCCACAGTGGTAATAAACGGGCGGGAATGGGTGTTATCCCAGGTAACACGGTGGAACCTACCACCTAAGGCTGCCCCTGTTTCTGCGCCTTGTACGAGCTGGTCGAGTAGGCCGTCTTCAACATATTCGTTGACGCGCCGCCCGGTCGGGGTTGGGGGGTTGCCGTCCTCGGATTTTACGGTGAGCTGTGGGGGCTTTCCGTAGAGT
>NZ_JASOLS010000061.1:0-492 GCF_030215295.1 Corynebacterium sp. UMB6689
CACCGCCAAATTATAATGTAATGGAGGATAGCGGGATCGAACCGCTGACCTCCTGCTTGCAAAGCAGGCGCTCTCCCAGCTGAGCTAATCCCCCATAGGATTAATTTATTTAATTAATGGGCCTGAATGGATTCGAACCATCGACCTCACCCTTATCAGGGGTGCGCTCTAACCAGCTGAGCTACAGGCCCGGTTAAATCCATCAACCATGTGGATAGGCCTCTCAAAACTAAACAAAGAAGACTCAAATATGTATTCCGAATATATCCTTAGAAAGGAGGTGATCCAGCCGCACCTTCCGATACGGCTACCTTGTTACGACTTCACCCCAATCATTTGTCCCACCTTCGACGGCTAGCTCCAAATGGTTACTCCACCGGCTTCGGGTGTTACAAACTCTCGTGGTGTGACGGGCGGTGTGTACAAGACCCGGGAACGTATTCACCGCGGCGTGCTGATCCGCGATTACTAGCGATTCCGGCTTCATGTAGT
>NZ_JASOLS010000062.1:0-450 GCF_030215295.1 Corynebacterium sp. UMB6689
GCTGATGGTACTGCAACCGGGAGGTTGTGGGAGAGTAAGAAACCGCCGACACCAAACAAAACAAACAACTCAATACACCAAGCCCGTCACCTTTGAGCAACCACTCAACGGTGACGGGCTTTGTTCGTCGTTTTCGCACACAGCCTACAAGCACAGACCCGAAAATGCTAAAAGTACAGACCTGAAAGTACAGACCCCCAAGTAACAGGACGCTTCATTACTGAGAATACGCAGTAGACGTACTGAGCCGTTCTCCAAGCTGCCCGTAGCTCGACAGCTCCGGAAGAAATGAGGTTTTCTTGAGCAAAATACCGCTTTAAAAGCGAATTCATGTAATGGGCAAAAGACGCTATGCTCCAATTATTTACCATGTTGTCAGATGCGAGTTTTTGGTACCGGTGTTCTGGGGACTCGGTACTGTCGTGTTCCGGGTAGTTGGTACCGGGCCGA
>NZ_JASOLS010000063.1:0-448 GCF_030215295.1 Corynebacterium sp. UMB6689
TGACCAGGCTAAAGAAAACAAAGAAGAAAAAGCAGCTGACACTGCCTCCCCAGAAGTGGGTGAATTGTCAGACAAATCTAAAAAAGAAACGCCTCAAAGCCAAGCAGGAAACTATGCGGCAGCTGAAGGTGCTGAAATCCCAGGTGCTTCTGCAGAAGCTGCCCGTGATGCAGGCCTCGACCGTTTAGCTAAGAGAATCTTAGGGGCAGCCAATCCTCAAGAAGCTCTTAGAACAGAACTCAAGGACATCTACACCGACGAAGAAATCGACGGTATCGTTAAGAATGTTGACTTATCTAAAGTCAGCAACGGTCGCCAGTTGATGGAAGAAGTCTCCAAGGCCGGCGTTCAATACGCAGGCGACAAACGCCGTACAGGCTTTGCCTTCTATGCCGCACCTGAAACCCCAAGTGAAGTGCGGGTAGGTGGAGCACCTGTTGCTTTAGGG
>NZ_JASOLS010000064.1:0-446 GCF_030215295.1 Corynebacterium sp. UMB6689
GTTATGTGATTGAAGATACATCACAGATGATTGATATCTTCTTACCAGCGGGTAACCGTCAAAAGGCAGAAGATATTGAGTATCGTGCAGTTCGTCTTTTAGGGAGAAATCAAAGAATTAGTAGTCAGATGATGATGGACAACTCGATTGGCCGAGAAGTCTATCACATTATTATTAGAATTAATGAATTAATTATGTAAAGGAGAAATAATCAATGGCAAGTTCTGTTAAAACAATCGTGGGGAAACCTATTTCTGGTAAGAGTATTTTTTATTTTATTCAATCTGTACACAACAAAATTGGTGAAGCTGCCTTAATGCCTGCTCATCGTACATCAGGGGATTTAACATTAGGCGGAGATTTTATTGACGAGCAATCGCAACAAGGGCGTATTGTAGAAAAATCTAACGATGAACATGAAGTTGAATTAGCACAATATTTTGTGC
>NZ_JASOLS010000065.1:0-432 GCF_030215295.1 Corynebacterium sp. UMB6689
TATCAAGAAATTCATGATAGTTCTTAGGCTTTATTTCCACCATATCAAGAAGACTCTGGTTATTAAAAATAATATAGGCAGGAACATTTTCTTCACTAGCTAAACTATAGCGTAATTCACGAAGTGCTTCAAATAATTCTTCATCTTCTGGCGATAAATGATCAGTCAATGATTGAGCTTTCTGACTAGTCTTCGTTTTATTTTCTGATCGAATATAGGCAGATTCTTTAATATAAAGGCACTTATTTCCTTTTAGAATAGGTAGCGCCTTTTTCGTAAGGCTAAGTCCCTTATATTCATTAACCGCCAAGGCCCCTTCAGAAATTAATTGAGAAATAATATTCTTAATTGTTTGCTCATTCATGTCTTTTAACAAAGCATAGGTTGATAATTGGTCAAAATGTTTCTCTTTAATTTTTTGGAGTTTTTTAC
>NZ_JASOLS010000066.1:0-422 GCF_030215295.1 Corynebacterium sp. UMB6689
CTTTTATACTGTCATATATTACTGACATCGCTATGAAATTGGTGGGGTGAAGGATGAACCGCTTAAAATATTACCGCGCACGGTCGGGATTATCACAAAAAGCTCTAGCTGAAGAGATTGGCGTTGCTCGTCAAACCGTGAATATGATTGAAAATGACCGTTATAATCCAAGTCTAGAGCTCTGCATTGCCTTAGCCAAAGCCTTAGATACTGATTTAAATGCTTTATTTTGGGAGGAAGATGATGATGATAAAGAAGAATAGCCTCTATATTCGTTTCTTGAAATTCTTTTATGGCGTCGAAGAGATGGATGAATACCGTCTTAGCCAATGTGAACGAATGGGGAACAAGAGTTTTATTTTTCTATGGTTTTGGGAAGCCATTTTATTTCTAATCGCCCTCTTTTTCTCAACAGATCAGTC
>NZ_JASOLS010000067.1:0-421 GCF_030215295.1 Corynebacterium sp. UMB6689
TATCTCACCGAGCGGCAAAAGCAACGCTTAGAAATGCTGTGGGCCACCGATGACGACTACGTGGCCCTAGAAGTAACGTGGCTGCTCTACCAAGACGTGATCGCAGCGTACGCGCATCCGAAGAAATCGGAAGGCAGAAAGCTCATGGAACGCATCATCCACACCCTGCGTAAAGGACTACCAAAAGGCTTAGAAGAGCTCGCCCAACTGGGACGCACCCTGTGGCGTCGACGCAAAGATGTGCTCGCCTACTTTGATATCGGCGCATCCAACGGTCCCGTTGAGGCAATCAACGGCAGACTCGAACACCTACGCGGCATCGCCCTGGGATTCAAAAACCTCAACCACTACATCTTGCGATGCCTCATCCACTCCGGACAACTACAGGACAAAATCAACGCACTCTAAAACCGGAAGGGCC
>NZ_JASOLS010000068.1:0-416 GCF_030215295.1 Corynebacterium sp. UMB6689
AAATCAAGATCACCGCATTATCCCAGGCTGCCCCAGGAATCCGTATCGGTTTATCCACACGAAATGTCCCTTAAGCCCTCTTTGAGTAGTTTTAGGGGCGTTGAGCTTGCAGGGATGCGGCTTAAGGGACATTTCGTGTGGATTTAGGAGCGTCCGGCCCAGCCTTTTCTTATGCCTAAGCTGGGGTTCCATTCGCTGTCGATGTGGATGTCGTATGTGGCTGGTCGCCCGTCTGGGTGGCCGCGTCGTGTGAGTTCTTCTCTTGCCCAGGCTGCGCGTGCTGCTTTTTCTCCTTGGCGTCCGAAGTCTTGTTGCTTGGCTAACTCCAGCGGCGCTACAGGGTCTTCGGTGTGGGTGTAGAGCCACCAGTCCATGGTGATGCGCTGGTGCTCATCGAACATGCCACGATGGTTTCC
>NZ_JASOLS010000069.1:0-412 GCF_030215295.1 Corynebacterium sp. UMB6689
TGATGCACTTTATAAAAGCTAGGTGCTACCAAATCCGATAACTTAACATTAGTCGTCATCGATATCATCTACAATCTGAACAAGAGCATCCATTTTTACTTCAGATTTATCTGTCCATAACCCATATGATTTACCAAGATCAACAGCAGCCTGCCGACGAGTCGTAACATTTGGCATCACATCAACAAGTTCTTGCTTAAACTCACCATTAGTGATGGCCATTGGTTCAGTTACTTCACCACGCATAATCGCTGTTAAAAACTGTTTAATCTCGGTCGCACTAGCTATAGATAATTCAGCTGATTTCTCTTCATAAACTTTTTTTAGTTTCTCAACCACCGGCGGAATGTGTCGCCATTTATCACCACCGACAAGCATTTTACTTGCTTGTTTTGTAGCGTTTTTCTTTGTA